>NZ_JBVIGA010000003.1:0-39874 GCF_055571035.1 Streptomyces malachitofuscus
TCCAGCACGAACACCGAGGTGTTACCGATCGGCCGGCCGATCGGTACGGAGTGCGTTCCCTCCGCCAGCGGGGGAATGGCGTAGGTGCAGGCGAAGGTGGTCGTCTCGGTCGGGCCGTAGCCGTTGACCACCCGCAGGCCCGGCACCGCCTGCTGTGCCGCCCGCACATGGCGGACCGACAGCGCCTCACCACCGACCAGAATCCGATCCAGGCCGGTCAGCACCGAGGGGTCCTCGTCCACCACGGCGTTGAACAGGGACGCAGTCAGCCACAGACTCCGCACCCCGTGACCGGAGATCAGACCCGCGAGGTCCGACACACCCACCACACCCGGCGGGGCGACGACCAGCCGGCCGCCGTGGATCAGCGCGCCCCACAACTCGAACGTCGAAGCGTCGAACGCCAAGGGCGCCAGCAGCAGTTGCGTGCTGTCCGGACCGAACCCGGCATAGGTCTGACCCCACACCAGCCGCACCACCGACCGATGCTCGACCACCACACCCTTCGGCCGGCCCGTCGAACCCGACGTGAACATCACATACGCGACATCGTCGTGAGCCACCGCCACACCCGGATCGGATGCCGGGCCGGACACCTCCTCGAGCAGCACCACCTCGGCGAACCGGTCCGCGAACGACCGCTCGGTCACCACCAGTCGCACATCGGCGTCGGCCAGCATGAACTCGGTGCGCTCCGCCGGATAACCCGGATCCAGCGGCACATAACCCGCCCCGGCCTTCCACACCCCCAGCAGCACCGCAGGCACCTCGATGCCACGGTCCAGGCACACACCCACCAGCGAACCCGGCTCCACACCCGCCGCGATCAGCGCATGCGCCACCTCATTCGCACGGGCATCCAACTCGGCATAGGAGACGGACTCCTCACCGAACTCCACCGCCACCGCATCCGGACGCAACCGCGCCTGCACCGCCACCAGCTCATGCACCGGCAGACCCGGCAACTCCACAGCCGTCGCATTCCACTCCGACAGCAGCCGCTCCCGCTCCCCCTCCGCCAGCACCGACAGACTCTCCACCAACGCGCCCGACGGAGCACCGGCAATCTGCTCCAGCAGGCTCACGAACGAGTCGGTGAGTCGCTGAGCCGTTTCCGACGTGAAACGGGAGCGATCGTAGAAGACCTCGACTCCGAGGCTCTCCCGCGGGACCATCACGACCGTCAGTGCGTAGTTGGTGTGCTCGCGCAAGCCCAGCGGTGTCACGGACGCGTCTTTGCCGAACGGCTCGTCGAGCGGGTAGTTCTCGAAGACGAACAGGGAGTCGAACAGCGACCCGCCGGCCGGGATCTCGCTCCACCGCTGCACATCGGCCAGCGGACTGAACTCGAACTCGCGCGACGCCACCTGATCGTCCTGGACCCGCTGCAGCAGATCCACGACCGTCGCCCGCTCATCCACCCGCACCCGCACCGGCAGGGTGTTGATGAACAGACCCACCATCTCCTCGACACCGTCGAGGCCGGCCGGACGACCCGACACCGTCGTGCCGAACACCACATCCGCACCACCGCCGAACCGCGACAGCACCAGACCCCAAGCAGCCTGCGCCACCGAGTTCACCGTCACCCGCGCCGCCCGCGCCACCGACCCCAGACCGGCCGCGGCCCGCGCCGACAACACCGCGCCCACCCGACCCGGCTCTGTGCCCTCCGCAGAGGTGCCAAACCCGTCGCCCGGAAGTGCCGTCGGTGTCTCGAAGCCGGCCAGCGCCTCCCGCCAGTACGCCTGCGCCGCACCCAGGTCCTGTTCACCGAGCCAGCCGATGAACTCCCGGTACGGACGCACCGGTCCGGGCACCGCACCGGACTCGTACTCCGCGAACACCTCGCCCAGCAGCGCGGTCGCACTCCATCCGTCCAGCAGGACGTGATGGAAACTCCACACCAGGTGGTACTGATTGTCGTCCGTGCGCAGCACACGCACCCGCGTCAGCGGCGCGGTCCGGAAGTCGAAGCCCTCGACTCGGTCCTGCTCGAGCAGCCGAGCAATGTGGGCTTCCCTGTCGTCGACGGCCATGTCCGACACGTCGTGGTACTCGTACGGAACGGAGACATCGGCCCGGACGACCTGCAGCGGCCGCGGCACGCCCTCCCACACGAACCCGGTGCGCAGAATGGGGTGGCGGGCGGCGGCCGACCTCCATGCGGCCTGGAACCCATCGACGTCGAGCGGTCCGTCCAGTCGCCAGTGGATCTGCTCGACGTACATGCCCGAGTCCGGCTCGGCCAGGGCGTGGAACAGCATGCCCTGCTGCAGCGGCGAGAGCGGGTACATGTCCTCGATGGCGCGGTCGCCGTCCACCAGCCGGTCCAGCGCCGCCTGGTCCAGATCCGCCAGCGGCACGTCGGACGGCGTCAGGCCACCGGCCTCCTCGGTCAGGCAGTGTTCGATCAGCGCGCGCAGCCGGACGACGAACTCCTCGGCCAGCCCTTCGACCGTCGCGCGGTCGTGCAAGGTGGACGAGTACGTCCAGTCCAGGCTCAGCCGGCCGCCGGACACCGCCCCGTTGACCTCGACCGCGAAGGCTCGGCGACCTGCCGGGGCGTACTCCTTGCCCCGGTCCTCGCCGACCGGCGTGAGATCGGTCGTGGCCACGCCTACGTCCAGTTGCCCGAGGTAGTTGAACGACAGGCCGGTGGACAGGGCGGTCAGGTCGTGGGTCAGGCCGTAGCCGACACCACGGCGCGGGACGGCCCGCAGTTGCTCCTTGACCGCCTTCAGCGCAGTGGCCGGGCCGAGGTCGCCCGGAGTGAGCGCGACGGGGAACAACGAGGTGAACCACCCGACCGTGCGCGAGACGTCGACGTCGTCGAACAGGTCCTCGCGGCCGTGCCCCTCCAGCGCGACGGAGACGGTCTCCTGGCCCGTCCAGGCCGCCAGGGTCTGCGCGAGTGCGGTCAGCAGGACGTCGTTGATCTGCGTCCGGTACACCGCGGGCACCTGCGTCAGCAGCGCCCGCGTCTCGTCCTCGTCCAGCTCGACGCCGACCGTCTCCGCAGACGCGATGGTGTTGTCCCCGCCCCTGTGATCGGCAGGGAGGGCAACGGCGGGCACGGTGTCCCAGTAGGTGCCCTCCGCCGGGTCACCTGCCTCCTCAAGACGCGTCGCCCACTCCTTGAACGACGTCGTCTTCGCCGGCAGCGGCGCGCCCGCGCAGGCGACGGCCAGGTCTTCGAGCAGGATCCTCCAGGAGACGGCGTCGACGGCCATGTGGTGGACGACGATCAGCAGCCGGTCCTGGGACAGGAGCACGAACCGCGCCACCGGGCCGTTCACCAGGTCCAGGCTCGCCTGGACCTCGTCGGTCGTGCGGCCGTTCGCCTCCTCCAGCCCCTGATCGTCGGGCTCGGTGAACCACATGCGCGTGCCGTCCGACCGCAGACGCAACGCGTCGTGGTGGGCGAGCAGCGTCCGGACCGCCGCGTCGAGGGCAGCACGGTCGACGTCGGTCACATCGAGCAGCACCGACTGGTTGAAGTGGTTCCGCTCCGGCGATTCCAGGCCGTGGAACCAGTCCTGGATCGGAGTCAGCGGCGCCTCACCCGTCACCACACCCTGCTCGGCCTCGACGGTCTCCACGCCGGCGACCGAGGCCAGCTCCCTGACCGTGGGGTGGTCGAACACCAGCTTCGGCGTGAGGCCCACACCCCGCGTCCTGGCGCGGGCCACGACCTGGATGGAGAGGATGGAGTCGCCGCCCAGCTCGAAGAAGTTGTCGTGGACGCCGACCCGTTCGACGCCCAGGACTCCGGCCCACACCTCGGCCAGTGCCTGTTCGGTGAGGTCGCGCGGCGCCGCATAGCCGGTCTCCAGGCCCAGCCGTCCGGTGTCGGGGTCGGGCAGGGCGCGGCGGTCCAGCTTCCCGCTGGGCGTCAGCGGCAGTTGCTCCAGGACCACGAACACCGACGGGACCATGTACTCCGGCAGGCTCTGGCCCAGGAACTCCCGCAGCTCGGCGATCCCGGGCACTCGGTCCGCCGCCGGGGTCAGGTAGGCGACGAGGCGGCCCTCTCGCACGATGACGACGGGGTCGGCCACGCTCGGGTGAGCGGCCAGTGCGGCTTCGATCTCACCGGGCTCGATACGGAAACCGCGCACCTTCACCTGATGGTCGGCCCGGCCCAGGTACTCAAGCGTCCCGTCCGCACGCCACCGTCCCAGGTCACCCGAGCGGTACAACCGCCCACCCGAACCCGCAACGAACGGGTCCGCGACGAAACGCTCAGCAGTCAGACCCGGCCGGCCCAGATAACCACGAGCCACACCAAGGCCACCCACACAGATCTCACCCGGGACACCGACCGGCACCGGCTCCAGCCGGTCGTCCAGCACATACACCCGCACATTCGGGATACCCCGGCCCACCAACGGCCTGGCATCAGCATCCGCAACGTCCGTCCAGGTCACGTGCACGGTGGTCTCCGTGATACCGAACATGTTCACCAGACGCGGACCGGCGGATCCCACCGCGGTGAACCACTCCCGCAGGTGCGCGGTCTCCAGCGCCTCGCCGCCGAAGATCACCCACTTCAGGTGGGCCTGCGACATCCGGCCCGAGTGCACCGCCGCCCGGGCCACCTGAGCGAACATCGACGGCGTCTGGTTCAACACCGTCACACCCTCGCCCACCAGCAGACCCCACAGGCTTTCAGGCGAACGGGTCAGCCCACGCGGCACCACCACCACACGCCCACCCGACACCAACGCGCCCCACAACTCCCACACCGAGAAGTCAAAGGCGTACGAGTGGAACAACGACCACACATCACCCGGCCCGAACCCGAACCGCCCCCGCGTCCCCGCCAGCAGATTCACCACATTGCGGTGCTCGACCAGCACACCCTTCGGCCGACCCGTCGAACCCGACGTATAAATCACATACGCCACATCACCCGGCGCAACCTCAACCCCCAACGGCGCACCGGACTCCTCCCCCACCCCGGCCCCACCGTCAACGACGCACACCTCACCGCCAAAGCCCGCCAACCCGGGCAGACGCGACACGAACTCGTCCTCGACCAGCAGCAGCTCCGCACCCGAATCGGCCAGCATGAACGCCAGACGGTCCGCCGGATACTCCGGATCCAGCGGCACATACCCCGCCCCCGCCTTCAACACCGCCAACAGAACGACCGGCAACCGCTCCGAACGCCCCACACACACGCCCACCAGCGAACCCGCACCCACACCACGCGCAAGCAACACCCGCGCCAGCCGATTCGCCCACCCATCCAACTCCGCATACGACAACACCCGGCCCTCGAACGAAACCGCCGCCGCATCCGGCGTCAGCCGCGCACGCTCCGCGACCAACTCGTGCACCAACCCCGGACGCACCTCCACCACCGCGTCGTTCCACCCGGTGAGCACCAGGTCGCGCTCGTCGGCGTCCAGCACCGAAAGGCCGCCCACCGTCGGGGCCTGCGGAGCCGTGAGCTGCTCCAGGGCGTGGAGGTAGTGCCGTCCCAGGCGGTCCAGGCTCTCCTCGTCGAACCGCCGGCGGTCGTAGAAGAGACGCAGTTCCAGCCGCTCGCCGGGGATCATCACCGCGGTCAGCGGGTAGTTGGTGTGCTCACGCGCGCTGACCGTGGTCAGGGCGAGGCGGTCGTCCTGCGCCGACTCGCCGGTGCGGGCCAGGGGGTAGTTCTCGTAGACGAAGAGTGTCTCGAACAACGGGTCGCCGGCCGGCACGTCGCTCCACCGCTGCACATCGGCCAGCGGGCTGTACTCGTACTGCCTCAACTCGGCCTGCTCGGCCTGGAGACGCCGCAGCCACTCCCCCACGGACTCGCGGTCGTCGACCCGCATCCGCACCGGCAGCGTGTTGATGAACAGGCCCACCATCTCCTCGACCCCGTCGAGGCCCGCGGGCCGGCCCGACACCGTCGTCCCGAACACCACGTCCCGGCGGCCGCTGTAGCGCGACAGGACCAGGCCCCACGCCGCCTGAGCCAGGGTGCTCGGAGTGATGTGACGGGCGCGCGCGGTCTCGGACAGCGCGTCGCTCAGGGAGCCGGGCAGTTCGAAGCGGAGCGAGCCCGGCTCGGATCCCGGGGCCGCCGCGGTGTCTTCGGTCTGCCGGTCCACTCCCAGCGGAGTGGCCGACTCGATGCCGGCGAGCCGGTCGCGCCAGTACGCACGGGCGGCGTCGAGGTCCTGGGTTCCCAGCCACGCGAGGTGGTCGCGGTACGGGCGTGGCTGTGCGCCCAACGGACGGGCGGCGTAGGCGGCCTGGACGTCCGCCAGGACGCGGACGGCACTCCAGCCGTCCAGCAGCACGTGGTGGAACGTCCACACCAGGTGGTGCTCGTCGTCCGCGGTGAAGGCCGTCAGACGGAGCAGCGGAGCGGCGGCGAGGTCGAAGCCTCCGCGGCGCTCGTCCTCGAGCAGCTCCGTGATCCGGTCGCCGTTCCCTTCCAGGGTGCGGACGGCGAAGGGCAGGCGCACGGACCGGTGGACGATCTGGAAGGCCCTGCCGGTCCCGTCGACGCGCAGGGAGGTCCGCAGGATGGGGTGGCGGTCGACGACGGCCTGCCAGGCGTCGCGGAGCCGGTCGAGGTCCGGCTCGCCCTCGACCCGCCAGTGGATCTGCTCGAGGTACATGCCCGCGTCGGGTTCGGCCAGGGCGTGGAACAGCATGCCCTGCTGCAGCGGCGACAGCGGGTAGATGTCCTCGATACCGCGGTCGCCTTCGGTCAGCCGGTCGAGCGCGGTCTGGTCCAGGCCCGCCAGCGGCACGTCGGACGGCGTCAGGCCGCCTGCCCCGGGGTCGAGGCAGTGGTCGACGAGCGCGCGGAGCCGGACGACGAACTCCTCCGCCAGCTTCCCGATCGTGACCGGGTCGTGCAGTTCGCGCGAGTACGTCCAGTCCAGACCGAGCCTGCCGCCGGACACCGACCCGTTGACCTCGATCGCGAAGGCCCGGTGACCGGCCCGCGCGTACTCCTCGCCTCGTCCGCCGTCGATGACCGGGAAGTCGCCCTCGGTCGCTCCTGCCTCCAGCTGCCCCAGGTAGTTGAAGGACAGCCACGCGGGTATGTCGGCCGGGTCGTGGGTCAGGCCGTAGCCGACACCGCGGCGCGGGACGGCGCGAAGCTGTTCCTTGACCGCCTTGAGCGACGCACCCGGGCCGTCCGCTCCGGGAGTGAGCGGGACGGGGAACAGGGAGGTGAACCAGCCGACCGTGCGGGAGAGGTCGACGTCGTCGAACAATTCCTCGCGGCCGTGGCCCTCCAGCGCTACGGTCACGGTGTCCTGGCCGGTCCAGTCGGACAGGGTCTGCGCGAGTGCCGTGAGCAGCACGTCGTTGATCTGCGTCCGGTACACCGCGGGCACCCGGGTCAGCAGCAGCCGGGTCCGCTCGGCGTCCAGCTCGACAGTGACCGTCTCCGCGGACGCGTTCGTGTTCTCACCACCCTGATGGTCAACGGGCAGGGCAGTGGCCGGGACCGTGTCCCAGAAGGGTTCCTCGTCCTCGTCGGCGGCGTGCCGCAGGCGTGTGGCCCACTCCTTGAACGAGGTGGTCTTGGCCCCCAGCTCGACGGTCCGTCCCGCGCCGGCCTGGGTACAGGCCCTGGTGAGGTCTTCCAGGAGGATCCGCCAGGAGACTCCGTCGACGGCCATGTGGTGGACGACGATCAGCAGCCGGTCCCCGGGCAGGAGCACGAACCGTGCGACCGGGCCGTTCACCAGGTCCAGGCTCGCCTGGACGTCGTCCGCGGTGCGTCCGTCCGCGTCCTCCAGGCCCTGGCCGTCGGGCTCGGCGAACCACTGACGCGTGCCGTCCGAGCGCAGACGCAGCGCGTCGTGATGGATCAACAGCGTCCGGACGGCCGTGTCGAGGGCGGCACGCTCCACGCCGGTCACGTCGAGCAGGACCGACTGGTTGAAGTGGTTCCGCTCCGGCAGATCCAGGCCGTGGAACCACGACTGGATCGGCGTCAGCGGCGCCTCACCCGTCACCGCACCCTGCTCGGCCCGGACCGACTCCACCCCGGCGACCGACGCCAGATCAGCCACCGTCGGGTGGTCGAACACCAGCTTCGGCGTCAGGCCCACGCCCCTCGCACGGGCACGCGCGACCACCTGGATCGACAGGATGGAGTCGCCGCCCAGCTCGAAGAAGTTGTCGTGCACGCCGACCCGTTCGACGCCCAGGACCTCGGCCCACACCTCGGCCAGCACCGCCTCGCTGCCTTCGGACGGCGCGGTGTACTCGGTCCGCAGCAGCTCCGGTTCCGGCAACGCCCGCCGGTCCAGCTTTCCGCTCGGGGTCAGGGGGAACGCGTCCAGCGCCACGAACACCGCCGGCACCATGTACTCCGGCAGCGAACGCATCAGGAACGTCCGCAGTTCGCCGTGGTCGGGGAGTTCCTCCCCGATGGAGGTGACATAGGCGGCCAGACGGCGCTCACGGCCCTCGCCCGCCACGATCACCACGGCGTCGCGGACGGCGGGGTGCGCTGTCAGTGCGGCCTCGATCTCACCGGGCTCGATCCGGAAGCCACGGAGTTTCACCTGGTGGTCCGTGCGGCCGACGAACTCGATCGAGCCGTCCTCCGCCCGGCGGACGAGGTCGCCGGTCCGGTACAGACGGGCGCCCGGTTCGGTGGCGTACGGGTGCGCCACGAACCGCTCGGCGGTCAGGGCGGGGCGTCCGAGGTATCCCCGGGCGAGACCGGGTCCGCCCACGTGGAGCTCACCGGTGGCACCGACCGGGACCGGCCGCTGCCGGGCGTCGAGGACCAGCAGTTCGGTGTTGACGATCGGGCGGCCGATCGGCACGGTCCGGCCCGTCACGCCCGTGACCTCGTGCCAGGACGCGAACGTCGTCGCCTCCGTCGGGCCGTACACGTGGACCAGCCGGGCGGGAGCCTCGGCGGCCAGGACTTCGGCGACCCGGTGCGGGTTCACCGCTTCGCCGCCGAAGAGGACGCTTTCGAGCGACGCGAAGGCGGACGGGTTCACCGCCACGACCTGGTTGAACAGGGCCGTCGTCACGAACAGCGTGGTGACATGCCGTGCGCGCAGCTCGGCCACCAGCTCCTCGGGAGACAGCAGGGTGTCGCGGGAGATGCCCACGACCCGGCCACCGGCGACGAGCGGTCCCCACAACTCGAACGTCAGCGCGTCGAAGGAGGCGTCGGCGGCCTGAGCGACCACCGTGTCGTGGTCCAGGCGCACGTAGTCGGCGTCCCACACCAGTCGGACGATCGACCCGTGCTCGACCGCCACGCCCTTCGGCCGGCCCGTGGAGCCCGATGTGTACACCACGTAGGCCAAGTCCTCGGGCCCCGCGCCGGACGCCGGATCCGTCACCGGACGGGCCTCGACACAGGCGCGGTCCGCCTCGTCGTCGAGTACGACCACGGCCGCGTCGGGGACGGCGGGCAGCCTGCCCCGGCACGACCGCTCGGTCACCACCGCCGTGGCACCCGAGTCGTCGAGCATGAACGCCAGCCGGTCGGCCGGGTAATCCGGGTCCAGCGGCACATATGCCGCGCCGGCCTTCCACACGGCGAGCAACGCCACCGGGAGTTCCACCGACCGGCGCAGGCAGACCACCACGCGCGAGCCGAGGTGCACACCCCGCGCCCGCAGCTCCCGTGCCAGCCGGTTGGCCCGGGTGTCCAGGTCGGCGTAAGTGAGGGCGGTGTCGCCGTATGCGACTGCCACGGCGTCCGGCCGCAGCCGCGCCTGCTCGGCGACCAGAGCGTGCACCGGCAGATCCGGGAGCTCCCGACGGGTGTCGTTCCATCCGGTGAGTACCAGGTGCCGTTCGGTGTCGCCGACCGGGGTCAGGTCCGCCACGAGGGCGGAGCCGTCGGAGCGTGCGATGCCGTCCAGCAGGCGCAGGAATGCTTCCGCCAGGCGGTCGACCGTTTCCGCGTCGTAGCGGTGGGTGTCGAAGAAGCACTCGACGAGCAGTTCCGTCCCGGGGCTCACGGCCACCGTGAGGGCGTAACTGGTGTGCTCGCGGGCGTCGGCGAGGCTGACGTCCAGGTCCTGGCCGGTGCTGTCGGGGACCACGCCGAGGGGGTAGTTCTCGAACAGCAGCAGGGTGCGGAGCAGGGGGACGTCCGCGCGCAGCCCCGTCCAGGCCTGGATCTGCGGCAGCGGGGCGTAGGCGTACTGGCGTGACTCGGCCTGCTCGGTCTGGATCCGGCGCAGCCAGGCGTCGACGTGCTCGTCGTCGTCCAGGCGGACGCGGACGGGCAGGGTGTTGATGAACAGGCCGACCATGTCCTCGACGCCGGCGAGGTCCGCGGGACGGCCGGAGTCGGTGGTGCCGAAGACGACGTCCTCGGCACCGGTGTACCGGGAGAGCAGCAGCGACCAGGCCCCTTGGAGAAGGGTGTTGACGGTCAGTCTGCGGGAGCGTGCGTAGGTGTCGAGCCGGGCGGTGAGGGCGGCGTCGGCGTGGCGTCGTACCACTCCCTGGCCGGCCGGCGCGTCGGACGGGGGCCGGGTGGCGTCGCCCAGCGGCAGGGGCGTCGGCTCGTCGATCCCGTCGAGTGTCCGCCGCCACCACGTTTCGGCGGCGGCCATGTCCTGCTCCGACAGCCAGGCGATGTGGTCGCGGTAGGGGCGGGGGCGGTCGGACGCCGTCGCGCCGTGGTAGTGGCCGAAGACGTCGTCGAGCAGGGTCGCGGCGCTCCAGCCGTCGAGCAGCAGGTGGTGGAAGCTCCACACGAGCCGGTGCCGGTCGTCCGCGGTGCGCAGCAGCAGCAGGCGCATCAGCGGGGCGCTGCCGAAGTCGAAGCCCTGCCGGCGGTCCGCGTCCAGGAGTTCGTCGACACGGACGCGGAGCCGTTCGCCGGTGAGGTCCCGCAGGTCGTGCGTCGTCCAGGGGACGGGCACCTCGCGGTGGACGGCCTGGAGCGGTCGCCCGGAGTCGTCGAAGGCGATGGCCGTGCGCAGGATGGCGTGCCGGTCCGCGGCGTGGTTCCAGGCGGCACGCAGGGCGTCGGCGTCGAGAGTTCCCTGGAGCAGCCATTCGATGCGCTGGAAGTAGACGCCGGAGTCGGGGTCCTGGAGGCTGTGGTAGAGCAGGCCCTGCTGGAGCGGTGAGAGGGGGTAGAGGTCCTCGATCGTGGAGCCGGGCCCGCAGAGGCGGTCGAGCGTGGCCTGGTCGACGGCGGCGAGGGGGAAGTCGGACGGTGTGCGGCCGCCCGCGTCCGGGCCGGTGCAGTGGGCGATGATCGCGCGCAGTGCCGTGAGGAACCGCTCGGCCAGCGCCTCCACGGTCTCCGGCTCGTGCAGGGAGGCGGAGTACGTCCAGCTGACGGACAGGCGGTCGGCGGAGACGGCACCCTGGACCTCGAGGATGTGTGCGCGGCGGCCCGCGGGGGCGATGGCGGTGCCGGCGGCGGCCGGGTCGGGTTCGAAGAGCAGGGGTCCGGCCTCGGGCGCCGAGGTGATCGTGCCGTCCGGGGGAACGAACTGGTCGAGGCGGCCGAGGTAGTTGAAGCTGAGGCCGGTGGGCAGTCGGGTGGGGTCCGCGACGAGTCCGTAGCCGATGCCGCGGCGGGGCACGGCGCGCAGTTGCTCCTTGACCGCCTTGAGAGCGGTGGCGGGGTCGTCGCCGCCGGGGCGCAGGGCCACCGGGAAGAGGGTGGTGAACCAGCCGACGGTGCGGGACAGGTCGACGTCCTCGAACAGGTCCTCGCGGCCGTGGCCCTCCAGTGCGACGGTGACGGTGTCGTCGCCGGTCCACTCGGTGACGGTCCGGGCCAGGGCCGTGAGCAGGACGTCGTTGATCTGGGTGCGGTACGCGGCGGGGACCCGGCCGAGCAGCGCATGGGTCTCGTCGGCGTCCAGCGCGACGGTGACGGAGCGGACGGAGTCGAGCGTGTTGGCGCCGCCCGGGTGGTCGACCGGGAGGACGGAGCCGGGGATGTCCTGCCAGTGGGGCCGTTCGGCGTCGAGCGTGCTGCCCGCGGCCAGTTCCCGCAGCCGGTGCGCCCAGTGTTTGAAGGAGGTGGTCTTGGCGCCGAGGTCCACCGGCCGGCCGGCGGCGGCCTGCCGGTATCCGGTGGCCAGGTCCTCCAGGAGGATGCGCCAGGACACCCCGTCGACCGCCAGGTGGTGGATGACGACGAGCAGCCGGTCGGGGGAGATGGTGACGAACCGTGCGACGGGTCCGTCCAGCGGATGCACTCCCGCCTGTACCTCGTCCGGGGTGATGCGTGCCGTTCCCGGGTCCTCCAGGCCGCTGTCGTCGGGGGCGGCGAACCACTGCCGGGTGCCGTCCGAGCGCAGCCGAAGGGCGTCGTGCTGGTGGAAGAGGGCCTGGACGGCCGCCGCGAGTGCCTCTTTGTCGAGTCCGGTGATGTCGAGCAGCACGGACTGGTTGAAGTGGTGCGGCCGCTCCAGGTCCTGGGCGTGGAACCAGCGCTGGACGGGGGTGAGCGGGGCGTCCCCGGTGACGGGTCCCTGCTCGGCGTCGGCGTCGGGCCCGGTCGTCGCGTCGGCGCCGGCCACCGCGGCGAGTTCGGCGACGGTCTGGTTGTCGAAGACGAGTTTCGGGGACAGGGTGACGCCGTCCTGCCGGACGCGGGCCACGAGCTGAATGGCCAGGATGGAGTCGCCGCCGAGTTCGAAGAAGTTGTCGTGGACGCCCACGTCGTCGAGTCCGAGGACTTCGGCCCAGGCTTCGGCGAGTACGCGCTCGACGGGGGTGCGGGGTGCGACCCGGCCGGTGTCGGGGTTCGTGGCGGTATGGGCGGGCGGTTCCGGCAGTGCCCGCCGGTCGATCTTGCCGCTGGGGGTCAGCGGCAGGGAGTCCAGGACGACCAGGACCGCCGGGATCATGAATTCCGGCAGTGAGCGCCGCAGGAAGGGACGCAGCTGAGCCGGCGGCGGGACGCTCCGGCCCGGTTCGGCGGTGACGTAGGCGGCCAGGCGTCTGCCGGCGTCCTGTCCGGTGACCACGACCGTGGCCTCGCGCACCGCGGGGTGGCCCACCAGCGCGGCTTCGATCTCGCCAGGCTCGATGCGGAATCCGCGCAGTTTGATCTGCTGGTCGGCGCGGCCGACGAACTCGAGGACGCCTTCCGGCAGCCATCTGACCAGGTCTCCGGTGCGGTACATCCGCTCGTTGGGGGCGCCGAAGGGGTCCGCCGGGAAGCGTTCGGCCGTCAGACCGGGCCGGCCGAGGTAGCCGCGTGCGACGCCGGGTCCGCCGATGTACAGCTCGCCCACGACGCCGACGGGCACGGGTTCCAGGGCGGGATCCAGGACGTAGGCGCGGGTGTTGGTGATCGCCCGGCCGATCGGGACGGTCCGGTCGGGCGTGCGGGTCACGGGGTACCAGGTCGAGAAGGTGGTGGTCTCGGTCGGGCCGTACACGTGGAGCAGCCGGGCGGGCGGTTGGGCGGCGAGCACTTCGGCGACCCGCCGGCGGTTGACGGCCTCGCCGCCGAACAGGACGCAGTCGAGGGTCGCGAAGGCCGCCGGGTCGAAGGCCACGATCTGGTTGAACAGCGCGGTGGTGAGGAACAGCACCGTGATCCGCCGGGCGCGGAGCTCCGCCACGAGCGCCTCGGGCGACAGCAGGGTCTCCCGGTCGATGCCGACGAGTTCGCCGCCGCCGGTCAGCGGCGCCCAGATCTCGAAGGTCGCCGCGTCGAAGGCCGTGTCCGCGGCCTGCGCGACCACGTCGCCGGGGCCGATGCGGACGTAGTCGGCGTCCCAGAGCAGCCGTACGATCGAGCGGTGCTCGACGGCGGCGCCCTTGGGGGTGCCGGTCGAGCCGGAGGTGTAGATCACGTAGGCGAGGTCGTCGTCGCGTACGCCGGTGTCGGGGGCGGAGCCGGGCCTGTCCTGGATCCGGGCGGCGTCCTCGGCGCCGTCGACGAGCAGGAACGAGACGTCGTCGCCGGAGGGCAGCCGGTCGGCCAGCCCGCTCTGGGTGACGACGACGCGGGTCCGTGTGTCGGCGAGGATGAAGGCCAGCCGGTCGGTGGGGTTGTCCGGGTCCAGCGGCACATACGCGGCTCCGGTCTTCAGCACGGCCAGCAGGGCCACCGGGAGTTCGGCCGTGCGCCGCAGGCAGACGGAGACCAGGTCGCCGCGGCCCACTCCGCGGTCGAGCAGCTCGTGGGCCAGCCTGTTGGAGCGGAGGTCGAGCTCTTCGTAGGTGAGTGCGGTGTCGCCGTAGCGGACGGCCGTGGCATGGGGACGGGCGGCGACCTGTTCGGCGACCAGTGAGGGGACGGGCAGGGCGGGCAGCGGGCGGGCGGTGTCGTTCCATTCGCCGAGCACCTGGCGGCGTTCGCCCTCGTCCAGCCGGCACAGTTCGCTGAGGCGGGTCGTGGGGGCCGCCGCGACGGCTCGCAGCAGGGCGACGTACTGGGCGGCGAAGCGCTCCGCGGTGGCGGGGTCGTAGAGCTCGGTGTCGTACTCCAGCTCGCCGGCCAGTCCGTCGGGTGTCTCGAACAGCGCGAGGGTGAGGTCGAACTTGGCGGTGCCGCCGTGCACCGGGTGCGGTGCGCAGTCGACGCCGTCGAGGTGGAGTTCCCCGGGACGGGCGGGGTGGAGTGCGAACGCCGCCTGGAACAGCGGGTTGCGTCCGAGGTCCCGGCCGGGGGCGAGCCGCTCGACGACCCGGTCGAACGGGATGTCCTGGTACTCGTAGGCGTCGAGGGCGGCGCGGCGGACCCGGCCGAGCAGCGCGTCGAATCCCAGGTCGCCTTCGCAGTCGGTGCGCAGGACGAGCATGTCGACGAAGAAGCCGATCAGGTTCTCGACGTCCGTGCCGGTCCGCCCGCTGATGGGCGAGCCGACGACGATGTCGGTCTCGCCGGAGTGCCGGTGCAGCAGGGTGGTGTAGGCGGCGTGGAGCGTCATGAACAGGGTGGCGCCGTGGGCGCGGCCCAGCTCGGCGAGTTGCGCGACCAGTGCCCGGTCGACGGTGAACTCGGTGGTGGCTCCGGTGAATGCGGGCGCGGAGGGGCGGGCCCGGTCCGGGGCCAGATAGCTGCCGCCGTCGGCGCCCTCGAGTTGTGCGGCCCTCTCGTCCAGCCGGCGTGCGGTGGCTTCGGTCCGGTCCGCACGGCGCTGGATGCGGGCGTGGTCGGCGTACTGGAGCGGGATGTCCGGCAGTTCCGGGGTCCGGCGGGCGACGCGGGCGTTGTAGCCCTCGCTCAGTTCGGCCGCGAGGAGGTCCAGGGACCAGCCGTCGCAGATCATGTGATGGAGGGTGAGGCAGAGGACGTGGTCGTCCTCGGCGAGCCGGACGAGGGTGGCGGCGGCCAGTGGGCCGTTCCGCACGTCGAGCCAGCGGCCCGCCTGCCGGGTCAGGAGGGTGCGGGCGGTGGCGAGGGCCTCGGTGCCCTCGCCGCTGACGTCGGCCCGTTCGATCGGGATGTGCCCGGAGGGGGCGACGACCTGGCGGGGGGTGCCGTCGTGGGCGGGGAACGTGGTGCGCAGCACCTCGTGCCGGGCGACGAGGGCGTCGAGGGCGGACTGCAGGGCGGCCGTGTCGAGCTGTCCGCGCATCCTGTAGGCGACGGGCACGGTGTAGCGGGGGTTGCCCGGGGTGAGCTGTTCGACGAGCCAGAGCCGGTGCTGGGCCGGGGACAGCGGCGCCGATCCGGAGTCCGTCTCGTCCGCGGAGGTGCCGGACAGCGCCGGCGTGTCCTGGCGCGCGGAGTCGATCCGGGCGGCGAGGGCGCCGAGGGTGGGCGCGGCGAACAGGGCGGCGAGCGAGAGCTCGACATCCCAGATGCCCCGTACGCGGGACAGCAGCCGGGTGCCGAGCAGGGAGTGCCCGCCGAGGGCGAAGAAGTCGTCGTCGACGTGGACGGCTTCCAGCGCGAGCAGTTCCCGCCACAGCGGTTCCAGTGCGCGTTCGGTCGGGGTGGCGGCCCGCCGTCCCGCGCCGCCGGCCGCGCCCCGGCGTGGCGGCTCGGGCAGGGCCGAGCGGTCGACCTTGCCGGTGGAGGTGAGCGGCAGCGCGTCCATGAAGACGAACACCGCGGGGATCATGTAGGCGGGCAGGCGCTCGCGCAGGGAGTCGCGCACCAGCGTGGTGAGGCGCCGCTCCGTCGCGGTCGCCAGCGGCATGTTGGTGCGGGGGCCCGGTGACGTGGCCGGCCCGGCGGCGAACTCGACCGGTCCTCGCTCGGCGTCGGTTGACAGGACCACGTCGAAGGCATCGCCCGCCGCGCTGCCCGCGACGCTGACGTCCACGGTGTAGGAGGCGCCGGCCGCCAGGTCGTACAGGTCGTCGAGCTCGACGGCCGGGCCGTCGTGCCGGGTCTCCCGGAGCGCGGCCACGGTGCCTTCGGCGTCCTCGCGCAGCCGGATGAGCCGGGCCACCTCGTCGGCGACGCGCGCGTCGGTGACGTTGCGCAGCGCCAGGTGCCGTGGACGCCGGTCCTGGAGGATCCGTGCGATGTCCTCCAGGGTGAGTCCTTCGTCCCGCCAGTCGAGCCAGCGGTCGGGGACGCGCGCCGGTTCGGCTCCGCGGACCCGGAGGACCGCGTCGTAGCGGAACTGGGTCATCTCGTTGCGGTGCCTGCCGCGGCGCGGTGACACCAGCACGTGGTCGATGCCCGCCAGGCCGCGCAGGTCGGTGAAGAAGGAGGGGGCGACGACGAGTTCCTTCTCGGCCGCCGCCCGTTCGCGTACCGCCTCGGCCAGGGTTTCCAGCGGCGCGGTGTCCTCGTGGCCGCGCTTCAGCTCGGCGCTGAGGTGGAAGGCGTTGAGGAGCGGGAGGCTGCGCACGTCGCCGACGAAGAGGTGCCCGCCGGGTGCCAGCCGTGCGGCCGCGCGCTCGATGACCTCGCGCAGATACTGCGCCGACGGCAGATACTGCACGATGGAGTTCAGTACGACGACGTCGAAGGGGCCGCCGGGAACCGCGTCGAGGTCGTCGGCCGGCGCATGCACCAGCTCGGTGTGGTGCAGCCCGGCGGCGTCCATCTGCTCGCGGAGCCCGCGGATCGCCACGGCGGACAGGTCGCTGCCGACATACCGCTCGGCCTGCGGGGCGAGTCGCATCGCGAGCAGGCCGGTGCCGCAGCCGATCTCGAGCACGCGCCTTGCACCGAGGGCGCGGATGCGGTCGACCGTGGCGTCCGTCCATTCCCGCATCTGGTCGGCGGGGATGGGCAGTCCGTCACCGCTGCCGACCCATCCGCTCAGCTCCCAGCGGCCTTCGGCGGCTCCCACGCCGTCGCGGTAGGTCTCGTCGAACACCGTCTCCCAGTCGGCGACCTGCTCCCGTTCGTTCTCCGTGCCGGCCGTGGCGTCGGCCTCGGGGACCACATAGGCGACCAGGCGCCGGTCGGAGGATCCGCCCCGGGCGACCACGACCGCGTCCCTGACCTGTGGCAGCCCGGTCAGTCCGGCGCGGATCTCACCGGGTTCGATCCGGAAGCCACGCAGCTTGACCTGGTCGTCCAGGCGCCCGAGGTACTCCAGGGTGCCGTCGGGCCGCATGACGACCCGGTCCCCGGTGCGGTAGAGCCGGGCCCCGGGCTCGGTGGCGGCCGGGT
This sequence comes from Streptomyces malachitofuscus, assembly GCF_055571035.1. Classification (NCBI taxonomy): domain Bacteria; kingdom Bacillati; phylum Actinomycetota; class Actinomycetes; order Kitasatosporales; family Streptomycetaceae; genus Streptomyces; species Streptomyces malachitofuscus. Next base: position 17,528 of record NZ_JBVIGA010000003.1, read on the forward strand.
GCGCGACGAAGCGTTCCGCGGTCAGGCCGGGCCGGTTGAGGTAGCCGCGCGCCAGGCCGGGGCCGCCGATGAACAGTTCCCCCGCCTCGCCGGGCGCGACCGGCTCGAACGCGTCGTCGAGGACATGGAGCTCGGTGTGGGCGATGGGCCCGCCGATCGGGATGGACGCGCCGTCGAGGTCCCGCGGCCGGATGGCGTGGGTACAGGCGAACGTGGTCGTCTCGGTCGGGCCGTAGCCGTTGGTGATGACCGTGTCCGGCAGCGCCTCGCGCGCGGTGCGGACGTGGGTGACCGACAGCGCCTCGCCGCCGATGAGCAGGTCGCGGACACCGGCGAGGATGGACGGGTCCTCGTCGGCCACGAGGTTGAAGAGGGAGGCCGTCAGCCACAGGGTGGTCACCCGCCGGTCGGCGAGAGTACGGCCGAGCTGGCCGACGGTGCGTGCTCCCGGGGCCGCGACGACGAGCCGGCCGCCGTGGGCCAGGGCGCCCCAGATCTCCAGGGTCGAGGCGTCGAAGGCGAGCGGCGCGAGCAGCAGATGGGTGGCGTCGGGGCCGAACCTCGCGTAGCTCTGCTCGTGGATCAGCCGGATGACGGCGCGGTGCTCCACCAGCACGCCCTTGGGGACGCCGGTGGAGCCGGAGGTGAACATGACGTAGGCCAGGCGGTCGGGGTCCGGCTCCTCGGTCTCCGCCAGGGGCTCGGCCGGTAATGCGGTGATCGCGGGCAGATCGGTGTCGAGGTCGATCAGCGGGACGGCGGTCTGCGGCAGGGGGCCGGCCGTGACCACCGCGGCGGGTGCCGCGTCGGCGAGCACCGCCGCGAGGCGCTCCGCCGGTGACTCGGTGTCGAGCGGCAGGTAGGCCGCGCCTGCTTTGAGGATGCCGAGCAGGACGACGGGCGTCAGCAGGCCCCGCTCCATGTGGACGGCGACGAGGGACTCGCCCCGCACGCCGACCGCCCCGAGGTGGCGGGCGAACTGGTTGGCGCGGGCGTCGAGTTCGCGGTAGGTGAGCGACCCGCCCTCGGTCTCCACCGCAACGGCGTCCGGCGCGCGTTCGGCCTGGGACTCCACCAGCCGGTGAATGGTCGTCGCGGGCAGCCGGTCCGCTGTCCGGACCGTGGAAGACGCAGATCCCTGCGACAATTTCCTACCCCCATCAGTGGCGCGGCTGAAGTGCGCTCGGACGCCGGGAGCCGCGGAGACGGTTCGGTCGCGGTTCACGGCGCGACTTCGACAGCAACAGCTCACGGTGCGGGCACATCATGTCCAGGTCCGTTCAGAACCGAAAAGCCCTGCTCAGACGCTCCTTAGCGCGCACAGAAGGGCACCCCGTCCGGTCGCCCGTGAGGGCATGGCCGAACGCCTATACCCGATCGGGCATGGCCGATCGGGTACGGGGGCGCAGTCGCCCTGCCGGACAGTGACAATGAAAATGATTACCGATATCGTCTTCACGCGTGGCCCGGTTCGCCTCCTCCCGGAGGTCTTCTCGGGCTGTCCTGACGACTGAACCGCACCGCGCGAAAAGGGGAGCCGTGGCTCATCTGCTGGTGGTCGAAAGCTGGGTCGGATCGATGAGCAGGCTGCTGCCACGGGCGATACGGGAGGGCGGACACGAGTTCACGTTCCTCACCCGCGATCTGCATCACTACCTGCGTGCGGCGCCCGAGGGCGCGGCCCACCCGCTGCTCGGGGCGCGCAACGTGATCACGGCGGACACCAACGACACGGAGGCTCTGCTGCCCGAAGTCGAGCGGCTGCACGCGGTGTTCGGGTTCGACGGGGTGATCACGTCCTGCGACTACTACCTGTCGACGGTGGCGCGGGTGGCCGGGCGGCTCGGTCTGCCCGCGCCGAGCCCCGAGGCGGTGGAGAACGCCTGCCGCAAGGACGCCGCCCGCCGTGTCCTGGCCGACGCCGGGGTGCCCGGGCCGCGCTTCGCCGTGCACGAGGAGTGGGCCGGCCTCGCGCGGGCGGCGCGGGAGATCGGCTACCCGCTGGTGGTCAAACCCGTCGACCTGTGCGCGGGCATGTACGTACGGCGGGTGGACGACGAGAAACAACTCGCCGCGGCCGTAGGGGCGCTGGCCGACTTCCCGGTCAACGCGCGCGGACAGCGCCGGACACCGGTGGTGCTGCTCGAGGAACTCCTGGACGGCCCGGAGGTGAGCGTCGAGACCGTCTCGCACGCGGGCGCGGTCCACGTGATCGGCGTGACCGACAAGAGCGTCGGCGGGGCGCCCGCGTTCATCGAGACCGGCCACATGTTCCCCGCGGCCCTGCCGTCCGCGGACGCCGAAGCCGCCGAGCGGATCGCGCTGAGCGCGCTCAGGGCGCTCGGCCTGACCGACGGCGTCGTGGCGCACACCGAGGTCAAGCTCACCTCCGCCGGGCCGCGCGTCGTCGAGGTCAACCCCCGGCCCGCAGGCAACCGCATCACCGAGCTCGTACGCCACGTCACCGGCATCGACCTCGCCGCGGCCTTCGTGGACGTGTCCCTGGGGCGCGCACCCGACCTCCGGCGCACGGACACCGGGCTGCGGAGCGCCGCCATCGGCTTCGTCCTGCCGGAGTCCGCCGGCACGCTCGAAGCCCTGGACGGCAGCGCACTGCGGGACGCGCCCGGCGTCCTGGAGGTGCGGCTCGCCGAGCCCGGCAGCCAGGTGAAGGCCGCGGAGAGCAACAACGACTACCTCGGGCACGTCATGGCGGGCGACGCCGAAGGACCGGGGGCCCGCGGCCGGGTCGAGGCGCTGCTCGGCGGGCTGCGGTCCGGGCTGGTGATCCGATGACCTCCGCCGCCTCGGCGTCCACCCGCGTGACGCCGTACGACGCACTCATGGCGCAGGCCCGCGCCGGTGAGCTCGGCCCCGATCCGGCCGCACTGCGGATCGCCGTGGCCTTCACCACGCGGCAGTCCGTACGGCACGACGGGCGCGGCACCGGCTACCGCAACGAGGTGCTCAGCCTGCGGCTGGCCGAAGCCGTCGGCAGTTGCGCGGTCGAGCCCGGCGCGCTGCCCGACGGCGCGGTCGAGGACTGCGTCGGCGCGGACGTCGCCCGGCTGCTGGAGCATCCGCTGCCACCGGTGCGCGTGGCCGCCCTCGACGCCTACCTGATGCATGTCACCCCGCACGTCCCGGACAACGGGGCCCGGCCCGTCCCGCTTCCGGCCGGGACCTCGCTGGAGAAGTCCCGGGCCCGGGCGCGGGTGGTGGCCGGGCTGCTCGATCTGCCGCCGGGGGCGGCGGTGCTCGTGGTCGGCGTGGTCAACTCCCTGCTGGAGGCGCTGCGTTCGCGGGGACTGGGCTACGTTCCGTGCGACCTCAAGGGCGGGGTCACCGAAGGGGGCGAGACGGTCCTCACCGACGCGCTCGCCGAGGCCGGGCGGTGCGACGCACTGCTGGTGTCCGGGATGACGCTGGGCAACGGGACCTTCGAGCCCCTGCGGGAGCACGCGCTGCGGCACGGCAAGCAGCTGGTGACGTTCGCCCAGACCGGCAGCGCCGTGCTGCCCCGCCTGCTGGGCCACGGGGTGAGCGCCGTGTGTGCGGAGCCGTACCCCTTCTTCTGGCTGGACGGCGGTCCCGGCACCGTCCACCTCTACCGCGCCGGCGGTCCGGGAGGCGCCCGGTGACCCCGGCCACCGCCACCGCCGTACGCCCCGCCGCCCGCCCGGAACTGCTCACCCTGCTCGGCCGTACGCCCGTCGCGCGCATCACCGCCGGACTGCCGGAACCGCACCCGGGTTTCTGGGCCAAACTCGAAGGGCTCGCCGCGGGCGGCATGAAGGCCCGGGCGGCGGTGTCCATGCTGATGGGCGCCCGCGAACGCGGCGAACTGCGGCCCGGCGCCCCCGTGGTGGAGTCCACCTCGGGAACCCTCGGCATCGGGCTCGCCTTCGCGGGCCAGGCCCTCGGTCATCCCGTCGTGCTGGTCGGTGACAGCGAACTGGAGCCGTCCATGCGGCAGTTGCTGCGCTCCTACGGTGTTCGGCTGGAGATCGTGGACCGGCCCGCGCCCCAGGGCGGCTGGCAGGCAGGGCGGCTGGCCCGGCTGCGGGAGCTGCTCGCCGTGCTGCCCGACGCCTACTGGCCCGACCAGTACAACAACCCCGACAACACGGCCGGTTACGCCTCGCTCGCCGCCGAACTCGCCGTCCAGCTCGGCCACCTGGACATCCTGGTGTGCAGCGTCGGCACCGGCGGCCACAGCGCCGGCCTCATCGGCCCGCTGCGCCGCCGCTGGCCCGCGCTGCGGCTGATCGGCGTCGACTCCACCGGTTCCACGATCTTCGGCCAGCCCGCCCGGCCGCGGCTGATGCGCGGCCTGGGCAGCAGCATCCACCCGCGCAACGTCGCCTACGACGCCTTCGACGAGGTGCACTGGGTCGGCCCGGCCGAGGCCGTGGACAGCTGCCGCCGCCTGGCCCGCGGCAGCTTCGTCAGCGGCGGCTGGAGCACCGGAGCCGCGGCCCGCGTCGCCGCCTGGGCCGCCCGCGTCCACCCCGGCGCCGTTGTCGCCACCGTCTTCCCCGACGGTCCGCACCGTTATCTCGGCACCGTCTACGACGACGGCTTCGTCGCCGCCCACGGCGTCGACCCGTCCGCGGCGGCCACCCGGCCGGTGCAGATCCCTCACCCCTACGCCGCCGAGGCGACCGGCTGGGTGCGGTGCACGCGCGTCACCGACCCGCTGAGGACCGTCCCCCCTTCGGGAGGGAACCAGTGAAGACCGGCCTGCGCACCGTACGCCTCGACCTCACCGAGCCGCTGCGCATATCCCGCTCCACCATGACCGGCCGCGACGCCGTATGGCTGACCGTCGAACACGAAGGCGTCACCGGGCACGGTGAGGCCGTCACCAGCGTCCGTCACCGTCTGGACGCCGAGACCCTCGAAGCACTCTTCGCCGCTGCCGGTACGGAACTCGCCCGCTTCCCCGATCCCGAGAGCGCCCTGGAGGCACTGCCGGCGGGAGAGTTGACCGGTGGCGGCACTCCCGCGGCCGTGACGGCCGCCGTCGAGGCGGCTCTGCTCGACCTCGTCGGCAAGCGCGCGGGCAGCCCCCTCCACCGGCTCCTCGGTGCCGCGGAGTCTCCGGCCGCGGCGACCGCCCGCACCATCGGCATCACGTCCCTCGCACACGCGGCGGCGCAGGCCCGCTCTCTCGCCGCCAGCGGCTTCGAGGTGATCAAGGTCAAGGCGGGGTCGACCGATCCGGAGGACGATGTCGAGCGCGTCCGCATCGTCCGCGACGCCGCGCCCCGGGCCCGGCTGCTCCTCGACCCCAACGGTGCCTGGACGACAGCGCAGGCCGAGAGGCTGCTGCCCCGGTTCGCCGAGCTCGGTGTCGAGGCCGTGGAACAGCCCCTCGCCCCCGGTGACCCGGCGGCGCTGGGGACCCTGGCCGCACGCTCACCGCTGCCGGTCGTCGCCGACGAGGACGCCGCGAGCCTCGAGGACGTGCGCCGGCTGGCCGGACGCGTCCACGGGGTCAACGTGAAGCTCGCCGAGTGCGGCGGGGTGCACGCGGCCCTGCGCATCGCCGAGCTGATCGACGGCAGCGGCACCGAGCTGATGCTGGGCTGCCTGACCGCCAGCAGCCTCGGCCTCGCGCCCGCCGTCCACCTCGCCGACCGGGCCCGCTGGGCCGATCTGGACGGGCACCTGCTGCTCGCCCGCGACCCGTGGACCGGCATCGGCGGCGAGGACGGCCGCGTACGGGCGAGCGACCTGCCCGGACTGGGCGTCGAGCCGCGGGAGGTGAGCCGTGCGGACCTGGCATGAGATACGCCGCTTCCCGCTCGCGGTCCGGCTCCTGCTGGTCAACCAGCTCGGCGTGAACACCGGCTTCTACCTCCTCATCCCCTACCTCGCCACCCACCTCACCGAGAACCTGGGCCTGTCCGCCGCCGTCGTCGGTGTCGTGCTCGGCGTGCGCAACCTCAGCCAGCAGGGCCTGTTCATCATCGGCGGCTCGGCCTCCGACCGGCTCGGCGCACGGGGTGTGATCATCGCCGGCTGCGCTCTGCGCACGGTCGGGTTCGCGCTCTTCGCGCTCGGCGACGACCTGGCCGTCCTGCTCGCCGCCTCCGTCCTCAGCGGCTTCGCCGGGGCCCTGTTCAACCCGGCCGTGCGCGCCTACATCGCCCAGGAGGCCGACGAGCGCAGGGCCGAGGCGTTCGCCCTGTTCAACGTGTTCGCCACCACCGGGGCGCTGATCGGGCCGCTGCTGGGCAGCGCGCTGCTGCTCGTGGACTTCCGCACCTCGGCCCTGACCGCAGCCGGGATCTTCGCGGTCCTCACCGTGGCACAGGCCCTCGTCCTGCCCGCGCGGGAGGCGGAACCGGGCCAGGGCACCGTGCTCGCGGACTGGCGCGAGGTCCTCGGCAACCGGGCCTTCCTCGCCTTCGCGCTCGCCATGGTCGGCATGTTCACCCTGGAGAACCAGCTGTACCTGCTGCTGCCCGACGGAGCGCGGCACGCCACCGGCTGGGACGGCGCGGCCGGCCTCGTCCTCGTCGTCGGCACCCTGGCCAATCTCACCCTGCAGGTGCGTATCACCCGCGCCCTGAAGGAGCGGAGGGACAGGGCACGCTGGATCTCCGCCGGGCTCGGCCTGATGGCGCTCGCGTTCCTGCCGCCCGCCGTGGTGGCCGGTGGCTCCGGCGGGCCGGACGGCACGGTGGACGCGGTGCTGCGCGCCCTGCCCGTACTGGCGGGAGCCCTGCTGCTCCACCTCGGCGTGATGGTCGCCCAGCCGTTCGTCATGGAACTGATCCCCGGCTTCGGCCGCCCCGAGCTGACCGGCACCTACTTCGGCGTCTTCTACGTCGTCTCGGGCATCGCCGCCGCCGTCGGCAACACCGCCGTCGGCTGGGCCATGGACACCGGCGGGCGCGGCGGCACGGGGCTGCTGCCGTGGGCGTGCTGCGCGCTGTTCGGGCTCGCCTCCGCGCTGGGCGTGGCCCGGCTGCGCCGGCTGGGAGCACTGCCGACGCCTTCGGAGTCCTCCGTACCCGCGACCGCCCGAGGAAGGACACCCGCATGACCTCGACGACGACCGCGCGTACGCACAACCTGCTCACGGACAACCCCGAGCTCTACGAGGCACGCTTCCCCGACCCCGGACGGCTCGCCGGGCGCTGGACCGAGGACTGCCTGCGGCGGCACGGGGCGGGCCCGCGCGTGCTGGACATGGGCTGCGGCACCGGCCGCGACGCCGCACACCTGCACTTTGCCGGCCGTACGGTGACCGGTGCCGACCTCTCCGAGGCCATGCTCACGCACGCCCGCACCCACCATCCCGGACCGGAGTACGTACGCGCCGACCTGCGCGGATTCGACCTCGGCCGGAACGCGTTCGACGCCGTGGTGTGCCTGGACAGCGCCCTGTTGTACTGCCACACCAACGACCGGCTCGACGCCTTCCTGTCCTCCTGCCGCCGCGCCGTGGCCCCGGCCGGACTGCTCGTCGCGGAGATGCGCAACGGCGCCCACTTCCTGGGCCGCACCGGCCTGCTCGACGTGCCCAAGGTCGACGAGTTCGCCTGGCAGGGCACCACCTACCGGTCCACCACCACCCTCACCGTCGACCGTACGGCCCAACTGCTGCGCCGTACGCGCGTGTGGACCGCGGACGACGGGTCGGAACCCGTCGAGCAACGCTCCGCATGGCGGCTGCTGTTCCCGCAGGAGCTGCGTCACCTGCTGGCCGCGCACGGCTTCGAGGTCCTGGAACTCCACGACGGGCCCGGCCCGCGCACCGAGCCGCCCTGGCACGAGGGTCTGCCTCCCGGCCGTACCGCCGACGCCGACCGGCTGCACGTGGTCGCCCGCCTGGCCCGGCCCTCCTGAGCGGGCTCGTCTCCGCGCCCTGACACCACGCGACCGCCGCCCCGGCACCGCAACGGCTCAGCCACACACACCCCGAGGAAACACGCATGCACGAGAAGTCCACCCGCCTCGTCCCCCCGCCGGACCGCTTCCCCGGCCTGCACCGGCGCGGCTTCCTCGCCGCCACCGGCGCGGCCTCGCTCGGCGCTCTCGCTCTCGCCGGATGCGGCGGCCCGGGCTCCGGGTCCGGCGACGGCGGGAGCAAGGGCGACGGCGCACCGAAGCGGGGCGGGCGGCTGCGCGCCGCGTTCGCGGGCGGCGGCGCGAGCGAGACGCTCGACCCGCACCTGGCCAATCTCTTCGCCGACGTCGCCCGCGCCAAGGCGCTGTTCGACAAGCTCGCCGACTACGGCGCCGATCTGTCCGCCCGGCCCCGCCTCGCCGAGAAGTGGGAGCCCAACAGGACCCTGGACCGCTGGCAGGTCACCCTGCGGGAAGCCACCTTCCACGACGGCAGTCCGGTCACCGCGCGGGACGTCCTCCACAGCTACCGCCGCATCGCCGACCCGAAGCAGGCGTTCCGGGCGAAGGCGTCCCTGGAACCGATCGATCTCAAGGCGAGCCGCGCCGCCGGCAAGCGGTCGATCGAGTTCGTCCTCAAGCGCCCGACGGCCGAGTTCCCCAACGTCCTGGCCGCGTTCGGCGCGTACATCGTGCCCGAGAACGCCGGGGAGTTCGACAGGAAGCCGGTCGGCTCGGGACCGTTCCGGTTCGTGTCGTTCACCCCGGGCCGCTCGGCGCTCTTCCGCCGCAACGACGACTACTGGGAGGGCGCCCCTCACCTCGACGAGCTCGAGTTCGTCGTCGCCAACGAGGAGTCCGCCCGCGTCAACGCCCTCATCGGCGGACAGGTCGAGTACGCCCACGAGCTCAACCCGACCACCGCCCGCGCCCACGAGGGCGGGGGGCGGATCGAGATCGTGCGGCTGCGCAACAGCGCCATGCAGGGGTTCTGCATGAAGACCGACCGGGCGCCCTTCGACGACAAGCGGGTGCGCCAGGCGTTCTTCCTCATCGCCGACCGCCGGGAACTCGTCGACGGCGCCCTGTCCGGCGCGGGCGAGGTCGGCAACGACCTGTTCGGCAAGGGCTACGAGTACTACGCCGACGGCCTTCCCCAGCGTGAGCAGGACCTCGACCGGGCCCGCGCCCTGCTCGAGCAGGCCGGCGCCGAGAACCTCCGGGTCACTCTCGACACCTCGGCCGTCGCCGCCGGATTCGCCGAAGCCGCAGGCATCTTCCGCGACCAGGCGAGGAAGGCAGGCGTGACGATCGACGTGCGGACGGGCAGCAAGGACTCCTACTGGAGCGACATCCTCGACGGCGGCACCCTGTGCTGCTACCGCTCCGGCGCCATGCCCATCGAGGCCCACATCTCCCAGCGCCTGCTCACCGGCTCCACCACCAACGCCACCAAGTGGCAGCGCAAGGACTTCGACGCCCTCTACCAGCAGGCCCAGTCCACCCCGGACAAGGCCGGCCGCGCCGCCGTCTACGAGCGTATGCAGCGCCGCCTGTACTCCGAGGGCGGCTTCCTCGTCTGGGGCTTCGCGGACTGGATCATCGGAACGGCCCGTACCGTGAAGGGGGTCGAGACCGAGGCGCCCGCCAACACCGTCGACTGGGCCCGCTTCGACAAGGTGTGGCTCGCGTGAGCGGACTTCGCTCCTTCGTCGCCCGGCGGCTGCTCCTCGGCGTCGCACAGACCGCGGCCGTGGTGGTGCTGGTCTTCGCGCTCACCGAGATGCTGCCGGGCGACGCCGCCGTCGCCCTCGCCGGGGACCAGCCCGACCCCGCCCGCATCGAGGCCATCCGCGAGGCCCTGCGGCTGGACCGGCCCGCGGTGGAACGGCTGGCCGACTGGGCGGCGGGCCTGCTGCACGGCGACTTCGGCACCTCCCTGGCCTCCGGCCGCCCGGTGGCCCGGTACATCGCCGACGGCTTCGGCCCCACCCTGCTGCTGGCCTCGCTCACCGTCGCCCTGCTCGTTCCCGTCGGTTTCGGGCTCGGCGTGCTGGCCGCCCGTCACGAGGGGCGGCTGCTCGACCGGCTGGTCAGCTCGGTGACGCTCGCCGTGTACGCGGTGCCCGAGTTCGCCCTCGGGGTGCTGCTGGTGACCGTCCTCGCGCTGCGGCTGGGCTGGCTGCCGCCGACCGCGGTCGGCTACGGCACCGACCTGCTCGGCCATCCGGCCGCGCTCGTCCTGCCCGTCCTCGTCCTGCTCGCCCGGCCCGTGTGCTCACTGGTGCGGCTGGTACGGGCCGGCATGATCGACGCGCTCGCCTCCCCCTACGTGGCCCAGGCCCGCCGCTACGGCGTCTCCGGCGCCCGCGTCCGCTACACCCACGCCCTGCCGAACGCCCTCGCCCCGGCCGCCCAGCAACTCGCCCGCACCATCGACTGGCTGCTGTGCGGCGTCATCGTCGTGGAGGCGCTGTACGTGATTCCCGGTCTCGGCACCGTCCTGCTGAACGCCGTCGCCGAGCGCGACGTCCCGGTCGTTCAGGGTCTCGCCGTGGTGTTCGGCGTCCTGACCGTCGTACTGAACCTGGCTGCCGACCTGGTCGCCCGGCGGCTCGCACCCCGGTCGGGGGTGGCCGCGTGACGCGCGCGCGTACGGGCCGCTTCGCACTCGGCGTCGCGGTCGTCGCCGTACCCCTCCTTCTGGCGCTCCTCGGCCCGCTGTTCGCGGGTGAACCGGGCCCGCGGGGCGCGTCCTTCACTCTCGGGGACGGCCACTGGCTCGGCACCGACTTCGTCGGCCGCGACGTGTGGCAGCAGGTGCTGCACGGCGGCCGGCCGGTCGTGCTGACCGCGCTCGCGGCGACCGCCCTGGCGTACCTCGTGGCCCTGCCCCTCGCCCTGCTCAGCGCACTCACCCACCGCCGGTGGCTGGAGGAACTGCTGATGCGGCCCCTGGACGTGCTGCTGGCCGTCCCGTCGCTGCTGCTGATCCTGCTGGCGGCGACGGTGTTCTCCCCCGGCGCCGTCGGCCTGGCCCTGCTGGTCGCGGTGGCCAACGTGCCCGACGCGGCCCGCCTGGTACGTGCCGCCGCCACCGAAGCCGCAGCCCGGCCCGCGGTCGAGGCGCTGCGCATGCAGGGCGAGACGTGGTGGCGCATCGCCGTGGGCTACGTCGGCCGCTCCATGCTGCGTACCCTGGCCGCCGACGCCGGCACCCGGCTGACGGGCGTGCTGTACCTGGTCGCCACGGCCGCGTTCCTCGGCGTCGGCGTGGCGCCCGACGCCGCCGACTGGGCGGTCATGGTCGACCGCAATCGCACCGGTCTGTTCGTCCAGCCCTGGGCGGTCGTCGTCCCCGCCCTGCTGATCGTCGGCCTGACGATGGGCGCGAACCTCCTCTTCGACGCCGCTCTGGAGCGCACCGGGAAGGAGACACGTCCGTGAACCACGAGCACGGCACCACCGCGGGTCCCGTGGCCGAGATCCGCGATCTGCACGTCGAGATCGACGGCAGGGCGATCGTCGACGGGGTCAGCCTCGCGGCCCTGCCCGGCAGGGTCACGGCCCTGGTCGGCGCCTCCGGCAGCGGCAAGACCACCACCGGCCTCGCCCTGCTCGGCGAGTACCCGCCCGGCGCCCGGGTCACCGGCGATGTCCGGCTGAGCGCGGACGGCCCGGCAGGGTACATCCCCCAGCACCCGGCGACCGTCCTCAACCCCGCCCGCCGCGTCCGCGCGCTGCTGACCGACATCGCGCGCGCCCAGGTCGGCCATCTGCCGCCGGGGCGACGCCGGGCGGCGGCCCGCGAACGTGTCCTGCGCGCCCTCGCCGAAGCCCAGCTCCCGGATGCCGCGACCCTGCTGCGGCGCTACCCGCACCAGCTCTCCGGCGGACAGCAGCAACGCGTCGTCCTCGCTCAGGCCCTGTTGCTCGGCGCGCGCGTCATCGTCGCCGACGAGCCCACGACCGGGCAGGACGCCCTGACCAAGAGCCGCATCGTCGACCAGCTGGCGGCCGTCGCGGCCCGCGGCATCGCCGTCGTCCTGCTCAGCCACGATCTCGACGTCGTTCGCGCCCTCGCCGACGAGGTGATCGTCATGCGGTCGGGCAGGGTCGTCGAGTCGGGCAGGGTCGTCGAGTCGGGCCCGGCAGCAGGCGTATGGCATGCGCCTCGGGCCGAACGGATCCGCGAACCCCTCGGCGACCGGCCGCCGTTCCCCGAAGCGGACAGCTCGGCCGGCACCGAGCGGCCCGTCCTGCGGATACGCGACCTCACCGCCCGGCACCACGACGGCGCACGCGGCACGACGGTGGTGCTGCGCACCCCCCGGCTGAACCTGCACCCGGGCGAGAGCCTGGCCGTCGTCGGCCGCTCCGGCAGCGGCAAGACCACCCTCGCCCGCTGTCTGGCCGGCCTCCACCGCGATCAGGACGGCCGGATCCTCCTCGACGGCACACCGCTGCCGCCCAGCCTGCGCGACCGCGGCCGCGCACACCTCGCCGCCGTGCAGTACGTCTTCCAGGACGCGCGCGCCGCCTTCGACGAGCACCGGCCCGTGCTCCACCAGGTCGCCCGCACCGCGGTCCGCCTGCGCGGCACCGACGCGGACACCGCGACACGGGAGGCCCTGACCACCCTCGCCCGCCTCGGCCTCCCCGAGGACCTGGTCCGGCGGCGCCCCGGTCGGTGCTCCGGCGGCGAACTCCAGCGCGCCGCCCTCGCCCGTGCCCTGCTCGCCCGCCCGCGGGTCCTCATCTGCGACGAGATCACCTCCGGCCTCGACCCGATCACCCGCCGCAGCATCCTCGGCCTGCTCACCTCACTCGTCCGCGACCGCGGCGGCCTGTCCCTGGTACTGATCACCCACGACCTGGACACCGCGGCCCTCGCCGACCGCATCGCGGTCCTGGACGGCGGCGAACTCGTCGAACACGGACCCGCTGAGCGCGTCCTGACCAGGCCTCAGCATCCGTTCACCGTCTCGCTCGTGGAAGCCGCGGCACGTCTGACGGCCCGAACGGACACCTGACCGTCAGAGGGCGTCCGGTGCGTCCAGGCCCGTCAGGGCGCCCACGGGGTCGGGGTCCGGGGTGCCGCGGGGCCACCAGTCGTCGTGGCCGGGTTCGGACTCGTAGGCGTACCACAGGTTGTCGCGGCCGAGGCGGAGCTGGACATGGCCCCGGGGGTGGGTGAGGTGGTTGCGCCACGGGCGGAAGGCGGGGAGGTCGGCGGCGAGGAGGAGCGGGCGGGCACGGTCGAAGCGGCCCGCCGGCGGGTCCCAGGGCTCCTCCAGGACGGCGAGGCCTGCCGGGCCTCCCTGGCGCCAGGCGGTGACCGCTCGGGCCAGTTCGGCGGGGGTGCGGCCGGCGGCCCGGGCGAGGGAGGAGTAGAGGGCGCGCGTCGCCGCGGTCAGGCCGGAGCCGGGGCGGGCGGCGGCGAGACGCACCGCGTCGTGCCACAGGGTGAGCCCGCCGACGGGGTCACGGCCGGTGGTCAGCAGGGCGTGCGCGCGGGCTGCGGCGTCGGTGGCCAGCTGGTCCAGCGCGAACGGGTCAGGCCCGCCGGGGGACGCGGGGTAGACGGGCGGCTGCTCCGGGTGCGGCGGCGGGGGCAACGGCGCGGGGGGCGGCGGGAGTTGGCCGCGTCGGGCGACGGCGTCGGCCGCCCGTACGCCGGGCAGGGGCTCCGGTTCCTTCTCCTGGGCGGCGCGGGCCGCGCGGGCGGCGCTCAGCCGGGACAGCGTGTCGATCACCTCGCGCTCGCCGCGTCCGCGCAGCAGGAGCAGCACGAACGGGTCGGCGTCGAGCAGCCGCGCGGTCTGGTAGCAGAGGGCCGCCGCGTGCTTGCAGGGGTGGCCGGAGTCGGGGCAGCTGCATCGCGGGGCGAGGTCGCCGGGGTCGGGCAGCAGCGGGACTCCGCAGTCGGCGAGGGACTGGGGCATCTCCCCGTCGAGCAGGGCCGCGATGTGCCCGGGCCGGTCGGCGGCGGCGTCCAGGAACCGCTCCCAGTCGGCGTCTTCGAACGTCCGCAGCCGCACCTGCACGCGGTACGGCCGTGGGCGGCTGCCCCGCACATACGCCAGGACCAGTCCGGGCGTCACGGTGATGGCGTCGACGTGTCCCTGCTCGGCGTATCCACGTCCGCGCGCGAGCCGCGCCAGGTCCAGGGCACCGCCTTCCAGCGCGGTGACCCACGCCCTCCCCCACCACGTCCCGGCGAAGCTCTCTCCCTCCGAGGCGCGGGGCGGGAACGCGGGGAACGTGCGACGCAGGTCGCCGTCCCGGCCGGGGGCGGCCATGGACCGGGGCGCGGCGCGCGGGGTGTACGACGCCGACGGCGGCACGGCACCGGCTGCGGCGTCCCGATCCCGCGCCGGGACGCCGGAGGCAACGGCGGTGCTCTCCTGGCGAGGGCCCACGTCGGCGGGCGCCACCCGACGGGGCCCGCCCGCGTCGGCCCGCGACACCCGACGGGCATCCCCCGTACCGGCCGACGGCACCCGACGGGAATCGTCCGCGTCAGCCCACAACACCCGACGGGCATCGCCCCCGTCGGCCACCGGCACCCGCTCGGCATCACCCGCATCAGCCGACGACACCGGACGGGCATCGCCCCTGTCAGCCCCCGACACTCCCCCGACACCGTCCGCGTCAGCCCACGACACCCGACGGACATCGCCCCCGTCGGCCACCGGCACCCGTCCGTCATCACCCGCATCAGCCGACGACACCCGACGGGCATCGCCCGCATCAGCCGAAGGCACCCGACGGGGATCGCCCCTGTCACCCCCCGACACTCCCCCGACACCGTCCGCGTCAGCCCGCGGCACCCGACGGGCATCGCCCCCGTCGGGTGCCGGCACCCGTCCGACGTCGCCCGCGTCAACCGACGACACCCGACGGGAATCGTCCGCGTCAGCCGACGGCGCCCGGCGGGGATCGTCCGTGTCGGTCGGCATGCGGAAGGCCTCGGTGAGCGCCGTGCGTACCTGGCGGGCCCGCTCGTCGGCGGCGCGGTCGCCGCGCGTGGTGCGGGGGACACGGGGCACGCCGCGGCGCCGCTCGGCACCGGTCCGCCCGTGCCGGTCCTCCTCGGCCGTGGTGCGGGCCCGTTCCGCCTCCGCACGGGCGGAGCGCAGGGCCTCCCGCGCGACGTCCCCGGGGCGGCGGGCCGTGCCTGTGTCGTCGTCCGGAGCGGGCCCGGCGGGAGGTTCGGTGCCCGGCAGCCCGCCGTACGGCTCGTGCTCCGCTTCATGGCGTGCCGCCCCGGCCGGCGGCACCGGCGGGCAGTCGGAGGGGCCGCTCGGGCCGTTCCGCGCCACCGATGCGGGTGCCTCGCCCGGCGCTTCCCCGCGCTCCGGCTCCTCGGCCGCCCCGTCGCCCGGCGGCACGCCTGCGTCGGTCGCCGCCGCTCCTGCGCGGCGGGCGCGGACCGCGCGGCGGAGGGCTTCGCGGGCGGCGTCGCCCGGGCGGTGCGGCTGACCGGCCGGTTGGCGCTCGGCGGGGGCCGGCGGGTCCTGCGTCTCGCCCGCCGCCCGGGCGCGGGCGGCGCGCAGGGCCTCGCGTGCCTCGTCGGACGGGCGGGGTGTCATGCCGGCCTCCGCAGGGACACCAGGGCCGACAGGTCGCGGTCGGACAGTTCGGTCAGGGCCGACTCGCCGGAGCCGAGGATGGCGTCGGCGAGGGCCCGCTTGAACTCCAGCATCTCCGCGATCCGGTCCTCGACCGTGCCCTCGGTGACGAGGCGGTGGACCTGGACGGGCTGGGTCTGGCCGATGCGGTAGGCGCGGTCGGTGGCCTGCTCCTCGACCGCCGGGTTCCACCAGCGGTCGAAGTGCACGACGTGGCCCGCGCGGGTGAGGTTCAGGCCGGTGCCGGCCGCCTTGAGCGAGAGCACCAGGACGGGGGTCGCACCGCTCTGGAAGCGGTCCACCATGCGTTCCCGTTCGGGCACCGGCGTACCTCCGTGGAGCAGGTCGACGGGGACCGCGCGCTCGGCGAGATGCCCGGTGATCAGGCGGGCCATCCCGACGTACTGCGTGAACACCAGGGCCGAGCCGTCCTCGGCGAGCACGGTGTCCAACAGCTCGTCCAGCAGGGCGAGTTTGCCGGACCGGGCCGCGAGCCTGTCGCCTCCGGCGGGCGCGTGCTCCTCCTTCAGATACAGCGCGGGGTGGTCGCAGATCTGCTTCAGCGAGGTCAGCAGCTTCAGCACCAGTCCGCGGCGCCCCATGCCCTGCGCGGTCTCGATGGCGGCCATCGACTCGCGCACCACCGCCTCGTAGAGCGCCGCCTGTTCACGGGTGAGGGGAACGGGGTGGTCGGTCTCGGTCTTGGGCGGCAGT
Organism: Streptomyces malachitofuscus; assembly: GCF_055571035.1. Taxonomy (NCBI): domain Bacteria; kingdom Bacillati; phylum Actinomycetota; class Actinomycetes; order Kitasatosporales; family Streptomycetaceae; genus Streptomyces; species Streptomyces malachitofuscus. The sequence continues at coordinate 33,739 of NZ_JBVIGA010000003.1, forward strand.
TCGGGGACGATGCCGGGGTCGGACTTCTTGCGCCGCAGGAGGAAGGGGCGGACCAGGCGGGCGAGCCGCTCGGCCGCCTCCTCGTCCTCCCCGGTCTCCACCGCCCGCGCGTGCCGGGCGCGGAAGGACTTCAGCGGGCCGAGGAGGCCCGGTGTGGTCCAGTCGAGGAGGGCCCACAGCTCGGAGAGGTTGTTCTCCACGGGTGTGCCGGTGAGGGCCACGCGGGCGGGGGCGGGGATGGTGCGCAGTGCCTTGGCCGTCGCGGAGTGGGGGTTCTTGACGTGCTGTGCCTCGTCGGCGACGACCATGCCCCACCGGTGTCCGGTCAGGACCGGCGCGGCGGAGCGCATGGTGCCGTAGGTGGTGAGGACGAAGCCGCCGTCCGCCTCGGCCAGGCTGCGGTCGGGTCCGTGGAAGCGGCGTACGGGAACACCGGGCGCGAACCGGGTGATCTCCCGCTGCCAGTTGCCCAGCAGCGAGGCCGGGCAGACCACCAGCGTGGGTTCGCTGCGGGCCCGTTTCAGGTGCAGCGCGATGAGGGTGACGGTCTTGCCGAGGCCCATGTCGTCGGCGAGGCAGCCGCCGAGGCCGAGGGAGGTCATGAGGTCGAGCCAGGCCAGGCCCCGGAGCTGGTAGTCGCGCAGGGTGGCCTCCAGGCCGGGCGGCGGGGCGGCGGGCCGTACGCCGGCGGTCAGGCGGTCGCGGAGGGCGGCCAGGGCTCCGGCGGGAACCGCCTCGACACTCTCCCCGTCGACCTCCGCGTGGCCGGTGAGGGCCACGGACAGCGCGTCGACGGGGTCGAGCAGTCCCAGGTCGCGTTTGCGGGCCTTGCGGACCAGGGCCGGGTCGACCAGCACCCACTGGTCGCGCAGGCGGACGACGGGGCGGTGGGCCTCGGCCAGGGCGTCCATCTCGGCCTCGGTGAGCGGGTCACCGCCGAGGGCGAGCTGCCAGCCGAACCGCAGGAGGTCCTCGCTCTCGAAGAAGCCCGTGCCGTCGGTGGCCGAGCCGGGGGCCGGGCGAACCACCGCGGTGGCGGTCAGGTCCTGGGCGAGGTCCCGGGGCCAGTGCACGGCGACGCCCGCCGCGGCGAGCCGGGTGGCCGCCACGCCGAGCAGGTCGCCCAGCTCGTCCTCGGACAGGGCCAGCACATCGGGTACGTCCTGGTCGGACAGGCGGTCCAGCGGCGCCCAGACGCGCGCCGCGCGGCGTACGGCGAGGGCGGCGTCCACCCGCGCGCGGGGGCCGAAGGCGCTGTCCGCCTCGCCCGCCCACAGGGCGGCCGCGTCGGCCACCAGGGTGGGGTCGGCGAGGCTGTGCACCTGCACGACCGCCGCGCCCGCGGCGCGCGCACCACCCCCGCTCCCGTCCGCGCCCGCGCCCGCGCCCGTGTCGAAGAGGTCGTACGCGGACAGGTCGAGGCGGAGGGAGATCCGTACCCCGGCGTCCATGCCGGCGGCGACCTCGGCGGCCCAGTCGTGGGCGTCGGGCAGCCGCTGGGCCTTGCGGGCGGCGAACGGCGGTCCCGACGCGTACGGCGCGGCCGGGGTGCGGGGCAGGGTGTCGGCGACCGCGTCGAGGAAGGCGCGCACCAGGGCCTCGGGCCGGGGCAGCCGGAGCGGGCCGGGTCCGGGGAGGGGCACGGCGTGGCCCTCGTGGGGGAGGGCGGCGGCCACCGCGCGCAGATGTGCCACGTCGTCCGGTTCGAGCGGGCCGGCGCGCCAGGCGTCGTGGCCGGCCGCGCTCAGTCCGGGGAGCAGCCGGCCGCGGGCCGTGAGCCGCAGCGCGTGCAGGGCGGCGGCGCCCCAGCAGGCGGTGGCGGGGTGGGCGGCGGGGTCGTGCCGGGCGCGGACCAGCAGCGGCAGCGCCTCGTCGACGGGGAGGGTGAGGGCGGGGACCGTCCGCCGCCGCACCCCGGTGCCGTACGGGCGGACGACAGTGAGGTCGGTGCGTCGCGCGGAAGCGTCGGGACCGTCGTCGGGGGCGCCGGTGAGCTCCTCGCCGTCGGGGCCGCCCTCGGGATCGTAGAAGGCGATCCGTCCGTCACGCGGGAGGGGTGCGGGCAGGAAGACGGCCGCGAACCGGACGGAAGGCTCGGCGGCGGGCGTCCGGCCGGGTGCGATCGTGTCCGGCCCGGCCGTCACGGCAGGCTCCCTCATACGCCTTGTCACCTCCTCCCCCGCGTGCCGGATCAGTCGTCTCCGACTCTACGGGCGGGGTCCGACAATCGGCCTCGGCCGCCGGGACGGGAGGATCGGGGCCCGGAGGTCAGGGCACGGTGCGGGAGACGACGTACACCCTCGGGTAGCCCGGTTTGTCGTGGTTGACGACGACCTCGTGCGTGGGTGCCGGGTCCTTCTGCTCGTGGACCAGACCCGACCAGGTGCCGGGTCCGTCGAAGGTCCAGCCGGTGATCTCCCGGTCGCGGTCGTTGATGGTGAGATCGTCCCGCTTCAGCTCGCTCTCCTGCACGCCCATGCCGGCGAGGAAGGCGCTCAGTCCGGCGTCGGTGGTCTCGAACTCGACGTACAGACGGCTGGTCTTCCAGTTGTTGGTCTCGTAGGAGGCCACCCACCAGGCCGGGTGCGGGATCGGCACCTGGTAGATGCGGCGCTGGAGCTTCGACGGCCAGCCCTCGGTGAGGCCGGTCGCGGAGTACCTGGCCTCCTTGTCCTTGCCGCTGGCCCGGCTCTGGGCCGCCGAGATCACCAGGTAGCCGGCGGGGATGCCGATGAGCAGCACGATGATCAGCAGGGTGAGCGCCCTGCGGCGGATCATGTGCCGCCGGTCCTCGGCCGGGCGGGGCTCGTCGGGGGCGCCCGGCTGCTGGGGGAACTCCGCGGTCACAGGGACTCCTGGGTGGTGCGGCGGCTCTCCGCGTACCGCTCGTAGCGCTCGTACCGCTCGACCCGGCGGCGCTTGGCCCGGCGGAAGCGGCGGGCGACCAGACGGGCGAGGTCGGCGGCGCCGACCATGCCGGCCTCGGGGCCCAGTTGGGCACGGACGATGCGGGCCTCGGGGCGGTAGCCGCGGCCGGTGAGGTGGCGCTTGAACGCGTCCCGCGCGGGGCCGATCAGCAGGTCGTCGGCGGCGGAGACGCCGCCGCCGACGACGAAGCAGGAGGGGTCGAGGGCGGCTGCGAGGTTGGCGATGCCGACGCCGAGCCACTGGCCGATGTCCTGGAGCAGCTCGATGCACATGGCGTCGCCCTCACGGGCCAGCTCGGTGATCATCGGGCCACTGATGTCCGCGATGTTGCCCTTGACGTGCTCGATGATGCCGTAGGCGACCGGCGAGTCGGCGGCGGCCAGCTCGCGTGCCTCGCGGACCAACGCGTTGCCGGAGCTGTACTGCTCCCAGCAGCCGCGGTTGCCGCAGGGGCAGCGGTGGCCGCCCGGGACGACCTGCATGTGGCCGAACTCGCCGGCCACTCCGTACTTGCCGCGCTTGACCTGCCCGTCCTCCAGGATCGCGCCGCCGATGCCGGTGCCCAGTGTGATCATCACCAGGTGGTCCTCGCCGCGTCCGGCGCCGAAGCGCCACTCGGCCCATGCGGCGGAGTTGGCGTCGTTGTCGACGAGGACCGGGACGGCGAGACGGTCGGCGAGACGGTCCCGCAGCGGCTCGTTGCGCCAGGACAGGTGGGGGGCGAACAGCACGCGGTTGCGGTCGGCGTCGACCCAGCCGGCGGCTCCGATGCCGACGGCGTGCACGTCGTGCCGGTCGGAGAGGTCCAGTACCAGCTCGACGATCGTGTCCTCGACGACCTTCGGGCTCTTGGACTTGTCCGGGGTCTCCGTGCGGAGCCGCTCCAGGATGTTGCCGTCGGCGTCCACGACGCCCGCCATGACCTTGGTGCCGCCGATGTCGATGCCCACCGTGGGGACACGGGGTGCCGTCAGGTGGGAGCGGCGCTCCCGGGTGCCGACGGTTCTCAGGACCGGGGCGCGGCGGGAACCGATGGGGGCGGTGAAGTCGCGGTAGGTGCTCATCGTGTGCGATTCTGCCGCACCGGTGCGCCGATTGCGGTACGGGGCAGGTGGGGGCGGGCAGGGGGCGCTCCACCGACCACCGGTCGCCTTGTCCGGACAATGCGACCAGCGCGGGACGGTCGGCGCGGCGTCCTCAGGACCGTACGAGCAGCTGGAACTCGAAGGAGTAGCGCGAGGGCCGGTAGGTGTGGGTGCCGAACTCCACCGCGCGCCCCGTGTCGTCGAAGGTGACGCGCTGCATGGTGAGCAGCGGGGCGCCGGTCTGCTCCCCCAGCCGCTCGGCCTCGGCGGCGGTGGCGGCCCGGGCGCCGATGGTCTGGCGGGCGCTGTGCAGGGTGATCCCGGCGGCCCGCATCAGCCGGTACAGGCCGGTGGCCTCGAGCTGTCCGGTGTCCAGGTCGAGCAGTCCGGGCGGCAGGTAGTTGCACAGGTACGCCATCGGCTCCCCGTGGGCGAGCCGCAGCCGTTCGATGCGGTGCACCTCGCTGTCCTCGGGCACGCCGAGCGCCGCCGCCACCTCGGCGGACGCGGCGACGACGGTGTTGACCAGCACCTTGGTGGCGGGGCGCTGGCCGGCCGACTCCAGGTCGTCGTAGAGGCTGCTGAGTTCCAGCGGGCGCTTGACCTGGCTGTGCACCACCTGGGTGCCGACCCCTCGACGACGTACCAGCAGGCCCTTGTCGACGAGCGACTGGATGGCCTGGCGGACGGTGGGCCGGGACAGGCCGAGCCGCGCGGCGAGCTCGATCTCGTTGCCCAGCAGGGTGCCGGGGGTCAGCGCACCGTGCTCGATGGCGGACTCCAGCTGCTGGGACAGCTGGAAGTACAACGGCACGGGGGAGCCGCGGTCGACGCTCAGCTCCAGTTGTACGGTCGGGTCCACTTCTGGTTTCGGCACGGCCCGAGCGTAGCCCCGTGGGCTGTTGACGGGAAGTTGTGTAGTTCGGTTGTCCGGACATACGCATTGACAGGGAGCGACGCGGGCCCCACTTTGTTTCCATGCGCATCGGGGTCATCGGTACGGGCCGCATCGGCACCATTCACGCCCACACACTCAGCAAGCACCGCGACGTCGGTTCCCTGATCCTCACGGACGTGGATCCGGCGCGGGCGCAGGCCCTCGCCCACCGGCTCGGCGAGACGGCGGCACCCGGGGTGGACGAGATCTACACCTGGGGCGTGGACGCCGTGGTGATCACGGCGGCCACGTCCGCCCACGCCGATCTGATCGGGCGGGCGGCACGCGCGGGGCTGCCGGTGTTCTGCGAGAAGCCCATCGCCCTGGACCTGGCCGGCACGTTACAGGCGATCACGGAGGTCGAGACCGCCGGGACCGTGCTGCAGATGGGCTTCCAGCGCCGCTTCGACGCCGGATACACGGGTGCGCGCGAGGCGGTGCGCTCGGGCCGGCTCGGGCGGCTGCACACCGTACGGGCGATGGCCGGTGACGCGGAGCCGCCGCCCGCCGGGTATCTGCCGCAGTCCGGCGGCCTGTACCGGGACACTCTGATCCACGACTTCGACATCCTGCGCTGGGTGACCGGCCGGGAGATCACGGAGGTCTACGCGACCGGGTCCGACGCAGGCCCCGCGATGTTCCGCGAGGCGGGCGACGTCGACACCGGTGCGGCGCTGCTCACCCTCGACGACGGCACGCTCGCCGCGGTCACCGGGACCCGGCTGAACGGCGCCGGTTACGACGTGCGCATGGAGCTCGCCGGGGAGCGGGACCAGATCGTCGTCGGCCTGGACGACCGCACACCGATCGCCTCCACCGAGCCGACCGGGCCGCCGGCCGCCGACAAGCCGTGGACGGGGTTCCTGGAGCGGTTCGGGCCCGCGTACGAGGCGGAGCTGATCGCGTTCGTCGAGGTGGTGCGGGGCGAACGGGCCAATCCCTGTGACGGGCGTGAGGCGCTCCAGGCGCTGCTGGTCGCGGAGGCGTGCGAGCTGTCGCGGCGGGAGCGCAGACCGGTCCGGCCGAGCGAGCTGCTGAGCGGGTCGGCCGCGGCGTTGGCCTGACGGCGGGCGCGGGTCAGGGCGAGGGGGCCGGCAGGACCGTGCCCTGCGCGACCGCGCACAGCGTCTCCACGCCGTCGGCGTCGAGGGCGAGCAGGTCGCAACGGACGACGGCCCGGCGCCGG